>NZ_JBGMOE010000162.1:0-1019 GCF_041424195.1 Tardiphaga sp.
CGACCACCACGGCCCCAGCGACCACGCAGCCCACAGGCGACACGATCCGCCTGTCGGATCGTGAACGCGACGCCATCCTCAACAGCAACACCGTGGAAAGCGCCGCCGCCGCTCGCGGCGAGCGCCTGCCGGGCACCGGTCCCGGCATTCACGGCGAAATCGGCGCGATGATCGGCTCGAACGGCACGCGCGGCGTCTACGGCACCGCCTCGATCCCGCTCGGCGACAATGCCGGTGCCGTCATTTCCTTCGAGAGCAGCCAGTATAATTGGCCCCGCCGCGCGCGCTGACCAGCCACGGCCATACGATACGCCTTTCAAACCTCGCGATACATCGCTGGTCCTATGGTTTCATCGCAACATGGTGATCGTCATTAGATGCTGTTGAGCCCCGATCGGCTTCTCAGCAAAGGACGCGATCACGGCAAGTTGGTGTGTGCCGATGTCGATCGTCCAGCTAGCGCGGTGAACGGTGACGCCGCCTTCGTTAGATATTTCGTCCGGTCGCTGGGATAATTGCATTCCCATCGAGTCATAGAAGGTCTTTAGCCGAGCGTTGAGAGCTGCTTCCATGCCCGTCGGATCGGCTGCACGAACGGTGACGCCGCAGGTCTGCTTCCCCGGAGCAAACCACAGTGCCGCCCATGCGTCGTGAGGGCTCCTGACAATCCAGCCTTCGGTCGCGGCCGCACCCGGCGCAACTCTGTTCAACTCATCGGGAGTCATCGAGCGCGCCGTTTCCGGTTGACCATCGAAAATGTGCGCCTTTGTTGGCTTGAGTGCGGTTTCCACACACATGCTCCCAAATAGGTCGACCACTTCCTGGCCCTGATTTGACACCAAGGGCGCAGGCGGTGGTGTGCTGGCCTGAAGAAGCAGGGCGAAGAAAAGCATATCGGTCTCTCCGGGGATCAGAATCGAACGCTAAGACAACTCAATTCTCGTAGGCCGTAATCTGCATCAGATGGACTTGCCCCGCAAAAGTGGAGAGGCATTTGCTCAACGTGACGCGGTTCGTTC